>NZ_FNWP01000038.1:0-30457 GCF_900108435.1 Methylobacterium sp. 275MFSha3.1
CTGCGCTGGAAACCCCAATCTCAGGAAGAAAACACGAGCAACAGCAGTTGGTTGTATGAGTTCCCTACCTAGGTCGCGAACCCATAACGGCTGGCACGGTTGAACCGCGGCGTCGTTAGCCCTCTGAGCAGGAGGGCCTTGATGGCGCGGTTTGATTTGACGGATGCGGAGTGGGCGGTGATCGAGCCGTTGTTGCCGACGGACGTGCGCGGCAAGGAGCGCGTGGATGACCGGCGGGTGCTCAACGGGATCTTCTGGCGGCTGCGCACGGGCGCGCCCTGGGCCGACATCCCGGTGCGCTACGGCCCACATACGACCTGCGGCAACCGTTTTCGGCGCTGGCGCAAGCGTGGCATCTGGGATCGGCTTCTGGACGCGGTGTCAAAGGCTTACGACGGCGACCTGCAGATGATCGACGCCACCAGCGTGCGGGTTCACCAGCATGCCGCCTGCACCCAAAAAAAGATGGCCGATCCGGTGGCATGGGTCGCTCGCGCGGCGGCCTGACGAGCAAGATCCACGCGCTGGTGGATGCCGAGGGCCGTCCGGTGGCGCTCAAGATCACCGCGGGTCAAGCGCACGATGGGCGCGCGGCGGCCGACATGCTGGGCGGTCTGGGCACGGGCCAGATCCTGCTGGGCGACCGAGCGTACGACAGCGACGCGTTACGCGCTCGGATGGCTGAGCAGGGCGCGTGGGCGAACGTCAGGCCGATGCCCAACCGCAAGAAGGTGTTGGCCTTCAGCCCGTTCCTGTACAAGTACCGCAATCTGGTCGAGCGCTTCTTCAGCAAGATCAAGCACTTCCGCGCCGTCGCCACGCGCTACGACAAGGATCCCGACAACTTCCTCGCCAGCGTCAAGCTCGCAGCCGTGCGGGTCTGGCTGCGAGCTTAATGAGTCCGCGACCTAGTCGGCAGCGTCGACGCGTTGGCAGGCCACTCCATCAGCGAGCATCCTACGACAGCTGAAGCCCGGGCGAATTTTCAAAGACTGGCGTCGTCGCTGGGCTGGATGACAGAATGTGAAGCGCAGGCCGCGCTCGAAGGAACCTTGCACCTGATAGGCCGCGCCATTGATGCTTCCGCATCTTCACGGGAGAGACCTCTCCAGCACGCAACAATTGCCTCGCTGACCCAAGCGTATATCATCCGCCACCTTCGAGATCCCGAACTAGACCCAGCTGCTATTTCCATCGCTCTCGGGGTCTCTCGAACATCGTTGTATCGAGCTCTTGTAGAAACCGGCGGCATCGCAGCAGTAATCCGCGATGCGCGTCTTGATTTGGTGCAGCGGTCCTTGGCGGCGCCTGGGAATGAGAGGATGAAAATCTCTACAGTTGCCTATGCGTGCGGCTTCACTGATGTACCTACGTTCAATCGGAGTTTTAGGAGACGCTTTGGCTTGTCGCCTCGCGATTATCAGGCAGCGCACGGCGATGGCACTTGTGATGCGTCCTGAGTTTTAGCACGTATTGATTGGATGCTTTCAGGCAGAGCGCGACGCGCCGGGAACGGCTTTGTTGGGTCGGCAGCAGGCCCAAGCGGCTGCAGTTATGCCTGCAACCGCTGCATGATCCGCGGCGACAGCAGGGCCGCCTTCGAAGCGGCTCTGCCGTAAACTTACAGAGTATGTGGTGCGGGTAATCTCGCGGTCTTTACCGCGCAGGTGCGGTGGTGCTCCCGCCAGCACCGACGTCAGGACGCGCGGTGCCGGTTCCGGGCACAGCTGCGGCGCCAGCTGCGGGTGAGCGTGTGCTGGTACCTGTCGTCTCTTCGGCCGCCTTTTGCCCTTCGCTCTTCACAGAACCCGGGTTATTCATGTTGCCCGTAGCGCTACCGCCGCCGGCTGGCTGCTGGGCATAGGCTGTTCCGGTCAGAGCAATGGCAAGCGCGGCAGCAAGGCCGTACATCTTCGTGCGCATAGGCGTTTCCTCAATGGTCCCGAGTTTGGGGCCGTACATCAACGCCACCCGCACACTCTTTGTTCGGTAAAAATAGCCGGTGATCGCCGCGAGTACGGGGCGAGCTTAGGGACTAGCGATGTGAGTATCCGGTAGCAGGCACCTGCTGGCGGCCGCGGGCGTTGTCAGATTGAAGGTACCCTACCGAGTGTCCTGCTCGGTTTGGGTGGGTAAGTGGCCGTTAGCTTTTGCGGTGGAGCTGCTCCGAAGCAGACGGACCGGTTTCGGCCAGACTGCATCATGCCGGATCGTCAACGCGCGCAGAACCGGACGTTCGGCTTCGCGCCCATTGCGGTCATCGAGCCGGCCGTGACAACGCCTCGTAAGCGGACGTTACCGGATACGTGCGGACGCCTCACGGACGGACATTGTCGACCCTGGAAGTCATGTGTTTCGACATCGCCAAATCAGTGATGTCGCGGCACGGCTGGCTATGTTGCGGCGCCAGCCGCGGCATCGCGTGATGTCGACCGCCCCGGCGACGGGCACCTCCACCGCGAAGACCTTCGGCGCAGCTCCGTCGAAGAGCCAGAGAGTGCCGATCGCGAGCGGTTCTGGAATGGCGGCCGGCGGCAGAGCCTGGACCTCCCTCTCGATCACGCGCCCGTCGTCACCGGCCACCCGGAGCAGTCCGGGACGATGCGGGCCTCCGCCAGGGCGTAGGGGCAGTCGTCCGGTCGGGTCGGCGGGACGCGTCGGAGGTCGTGCCCATCCGGCGCAAGTCGCTGACGGCCAAGCTCGCCACATCGCGCCACTGGGGCTGGTCCAGCGGATGGATCGCCTCGGTCCGGCCGGGGCCGGGCGACATCATCACGCCGCGGCCGGCCAAGAAGATCGCCTCCTCGACGGCGTGGCTGCCGACAGGATCGTCAGCCCGGTGCGAGACCAGCGATGGAGCGGCTCGTCTTGCGGGCGCTCGCGTCTTGGGGTCGAGCGCCCCGAAGATCTCGTCCGTCAGCACCACCTCAGCCTCGCCAGCGATCACCCGGGCGCTGGCGACGCGCTGCTTTATCCCGCCCGGTGCCCCCAGCGCTGGAAGAATTCGTTCGTCCCCCCGAACGTGCCGGTGCCGAAGCTCAACACCGGCACGGTGAGGCCTGAGCGTCCGAATTGCCTGTATTCCATTGGGTCCTCTGTACGATCGCACGGCGCGCGGGGCGCCTGCCCGCTCAACGCGCACGCCCCGGCTGGGTTTTCCGCAAAGGCGAAGGCGCGATGCTCAGGGCGCGCCGGTTTCAGCCGAGGCGAGGAACGCCCGCACGGTATCGCGCAGGAAGGCGGCATCGGCCGGGTTGGTCGACGGGTTGCCGGCGCGATGGCCCCAGATGCTCGGGATCGGCTGCAGGACGACGTCGTGCAGGTGCGGCAGCTCGGCGGCGTTGTCGGCGACGCGGAAGTAGAGATCGGTCTCCCCCGGCATCAGCAGCAGCCGGGCCGTGATCGCGTTGAGCGCCCGGGTGAGGTCACCACCGTAGCGCGGGTCGCGGCTGATGTCGCCCGCCTCCCAGGTGCAGAGCTGCGCATAGAGATCGGCCGCGGGACGGCGGGCGAAGCGCTCCTCCCAGTCGGTGCGCAGGAAGGTGTCGAGATCCGGGGCGCCCAGCGCGGTCCGGTGCAGATCCGCCCGGTAGAAGTCCTGGCTGAGCGCCCAGCCCGCATAGATGCGCCCGAAGGCCTGGAGGGCGGCAATCGGCTCGGCCGAGAAGCGGCCCGCGCCGCGATGCTCCGGCGCCGCCTCCAGCACCGCCATGAGGCCTTTCAGGAACACGCGGTTGTGGGTGGCGGTCCGCGCGCTGCCACAATTGATCACCGCGCGGCCGACCTGCCCGGGAAACAGGGCCGCCCAGTGATAGGCCTGCTGCGCCCCCATGGACCAGCCGTAGACGGCGTGCAGGCGCTCGATCCCCCACACCTCGGCGAGCAGACGGCGCTGCGCGTGGACGTTGTCCCAAGCGGTGACGAGGCCGGGCCAGACCGGTGTGTTCGATGGGCTCGACGACAGGCCGTTGCCGAACATGTCCGGGATGACGATGAACCAGCGGCCGGGATCGAGCACCCCGTCGGGGCCGATCAGCCATTCGAGATCCGGATGCTGCGCCCCGTAACTCGTCGGGTAGAGCACGACATTGTCGCGCCCGGGCGACAGGGTGCCGTGCGTCTTCCAGCGCAGCTGCGCGCCCGGCATCACCGCGCCCGACTGAAGCGTCAGGTCGCCGAGTTCGAAGATTCCGGTGGCCGTCGCCCAGCCGCTCACGGGCGCAACGTCCGCACGAAGCCGACATGCCAGCGGGCATAGCCCCGCTGCAGCACGCCGAGCCGCGCGCGCAGCGCCGCGTGGGCATCCGGCAGGAGGTGGAACGGGATCGATGGGTAGAGGTGGTGCTCGGTGTGGAAAGGCATGTTCCACATGAGGAGCCGCATGAGGCCGTTGGTCAAGGTCGTGCGCGTGTTGGTCAGGCCGTTGTCGTCCATCGTGCAGAGCGTGTGCTCCGTGAGCAGATAAAGCCTTAGAAACGGTTGCCCGAGGAGCTGCGGCCCGATCCAGTAGACCAGGGGCGCCCACCAGCCGATCAGACCGATGGCGAGGGCCGCGCCGGCGAGCAGGACCGCGCACATCAAGCGGATCGAGCGGATGATGCGGGGCGCCGCGCGATCGGTGATGAACGGGTAGGCCGACAGATCGCCACGCAGGCCCGCCCAGGCCACCTGGAGGCGGGTGCGCCAGTAGGGCAGGGCCAGGACGCGCCAGAGATAGGCGTCCAGGGTCGAGGGCGGCATCAGCGCGAGTTCCGGATCCCGCTCGGGATCCTGGGTGTGACGGTGATGGGCGAGGTGGAACGCCGTGTAGAAGTGCCAGTTCAGCAGCGACGGGCAGGCGGCCAGCCAGCCGACGACCGCGTTGGCCCGGCGCGCGCGGAAGGCGGTCAGGTGGACGGTCTCGTGGATGGGCGCGAACAGGGCCGATTGCACGATGCCCAGCAGCAGCATGGCGGGCAGCAGCGTCCAGGGCCCCGAGCGCCAGACCAGCCAGCCGGCCCCGGCCAGCATCAGGAGATGTGCGCCGAGGCGGATGGCGCCGCGCCAGTCCGAGCGCTGCGACAGCGCCTTCACCTCGGCACCTGTAAGAACCCGTCCGCTCGCGGAGGCCATGCGTTTCTGAACCCGTGTGAGCACTTCGAAGGCGCACGGACTCTGCATCGTCCATGCCGAAGCCGCCGATGATGGGCCGTTACGCGCGCCCGGCTTGGTATCCAGCTTGCCTATGCCGCTCCGGCAAAGGGTGAATGCAAAATGCGACGATCTTGGTTTTCCGGCCTACTCATGGCCGCGGCGCTGCTTGCGCCGGCTTCCGGCCGCGCGGAAACGACGGTGAAGGCGGTGCTGGAGGCCGAGATCGTCACCCTCGATCCCTACTTCACCACGGCCTACATCACGCGGACCTTCGGCTACATGATCTACGACACGCTGTTCGCGCCGGACGCGACGGGCGTGTTCCGGCCGCAGATGGTCGACACGTGGTCGGTGTCGGACGACCGGCTGACCTGGCGCTTCACCCTGCGCGAAGGGCTGCGCTTCCACGATGGCGCGCCGGTCCGGGCCGCCGATTGCGTCGCCTCGCTGCGGCGTTGGGCGGCGCGCAGTGCGCTGGGCGGCCGGCTCATGGATGTGACCTCCTCCCTGGAGCCTGTGGACGACCGGACCTTCGTGCTGACGCTGCGGGAGCCCTACGGTCTCGTCCTCGACACGCTCGGCACCACGTCGAGCCCCACACCGTTCATCATGCCGGCCCGCCTCGCCGCCACCCCACCCACGACGCAGCTCACGGAGGTCGTGGGATCCGGTCCGTTCGTCTACGACCGCACCGCCCACATCCCCGGCGACCACATGCTGCTGCGCCGGAATCCCGATTACCGGCCGCGTCCCGAGCCGGCCGACTTCCTGGCCGGCGGCAAGGTCGTGAAGGTCGACGCCCTCGACATCCGCGTTATCCCCGACGGTGCGACGGCGACGGGCGCCCTCGGCACGGGCGAGATCGACTACATGCAGTACGCGCCCTTCGACCTGATCGGTCAGATCGAGGCCAACACGAGCTTGGCGGTGATGAACTTCACCGGCCCGCACAGGTTCACGGGCCACTATCGCATTAACACGGCGTCCAAGCCCTTCGACGACCCGGCGATCCGGCGCGTGCTGCTGCGCCTCGTCGATCAGCGCGAGGTTCTGGACGGGTTCGGCCTCGATCCGCGCTTCTCGCAGACCTGCGACGCCTTCTTCATCTGCGGCTCGCCCTACGAGACGCATGTCGGGACGGACCTCCTGCACGACCCCTCGGTGGCGGCGGCCCGGGCTGCTCTGAAGGCGACCGCCTACAAGGGCGAACCGGTGACCGTGATGGTGGCTAACGATCTCGAGGCGGCGCGCGTGTCCTCGACCATCCTGGCCGACCGGCTGAAGCAGGCCGGCTTCACCGTCGACCTGCAGGTCATGGATTGGGCAGCCCTGCTCGCCCGGCGCACCAAGAAGGCCGGCTGGAGCCTCTTCGGCATCCACGCACTTGGTCTCGATCTCAGCTCGCCGCTGACGAATTCCGCAATCAACTTCAACTGCAAGGACGCGGCGAGTTCCGGCTTCATGTGCGACCCGCGCATGGTCGCCCTGTTCGACCGCTTCGCCCGTGAGCCGGATCCGGACAAACGGCGCGTCATCGCCGGCGAGATCCAGACCATCGTCTACGGCGAAGGGCTGGTCGTCCCGTTCGGCCAGTTCGCGCAGCCCGCGGCCTATCGGAGGTCGCTCACCGGTCTGATCCCCTCCGCCATCCCGCTGTTCTGGAACGTCGCGAAGCCATGAGCGCAGCCCCGTACGACGTCATCGTGGTCGGTGCCGGCTCCGCCGGAGCAGCTTTGGCGGCCCGCCTTTCGGAGGATCCGCACCGTCGGGTGCTCCTGCTGGAAGCCGGGCGCGACTGGCGCTCCGCCGATGCGCCGCCGGCGCTGCGCTCGGCCAACATCATCCCGTTCATGTATGACCTGGCCCATCAGGCGGACTGGCAGTGGCCGGGGCTGATGAGCCGGCGGACCCGCGTGCAGGAGCCCCGCTTCTACTGGCGCGGTCGCGCGCTCGGCGGCAGTTCGACGGTCAACGCGCAGATCGCGATCCGCGGCGTGCCCGCCGCCTTCGACGCCTGGGCGGAGCAGGGCTGCACCGGCTGGTCGGCCTCGGATGTGCTGCCGCTCTTCGACCGGATCGAGGACGATGCCGATTTCGGCACCGAAGACGGCGCCCGGCGCGGCGGTCCGCTCCCGGTCCACCGCGCGAAGCCGGAGGCCTGGGGCGCGGTGGATCTGGGGCTTCGCGCGGCCGCCCTCGCGGCCGGCCATCCCTGGAAGGCGGACCTCAATGCGCCGACGGGCGAGGGAGTCTCGTGCAACCCGATCAACAGCCGCGACGGTCACCGCGTCACCACCAATGACGGCTACCTGGAACCGGCGCGCGACCGGCCGAATCTTGAGATCCGCTGCGAGGCCCTGGTCGATCGCGTCCTGTTCGCGGGACGACGGGCAACCGGCCTGCGCGTGCGCTTCGGTGCGGAACCCTGGACCGAGATCCAGGGCCGCGAGATCGTTCTGTGCGCCGGCGCCGTCCACAGCCCGGCGATCCTGATGCGCTCCGGGATCGGCCCGGCCGAGCCGCTGCGCGCCCTCGGCATCCCCGTCCGGCAGGCGCACGAGGCGGTCGGCCGCAACTTCATGGACCATCCGATCCTGCGGGCGACGATGGATCTGAAGCCGGAACACCGAGCCCTCGGTCCGGATGCGCGCCACACCAATTGCTGCGTCACCTATTCGAGCGGCCTCTCGGGCGGCGGGGAGCGCGACATGATCTTCGTCGCCTACAACCACCGGACCCTGACCGGGCCGGAACCGACGCCGCAGGGCGCCGTCGGCGTCGGCCTCTACGACGCGTTCTCGCGCGGGACGCTGCACCTCACCGCGGCCGATCCGGAGGCCAACCCGGTCATCGACGAGAATATGCTCGATGACCCGCGGGATCGCCTGCGGATGCGCGACGCGGTGCGCCGCCTCGCGGGCTTGGCGGCGCATCCGGCCCTGGCCGATCTCGCAACGGCGATCCGGTTCGGCGAGAGCCCGCTTCCGATCGGCGACGCCGCGCGCCTCCCGGATGACGAACTCGATGCCCTGATGCTCGCCGAGGCCGGGGACATCCAGCACGCCGCCGGCACGTGCCGCATGACCGGCTGGCAGGACGCGTCCGGGGTCGTCGACCCCGATCTCAAGGTTCGCGGAATGGATGGGCTGCGGGTTTGCGACGCCTCCATCATGCCCAGCGATTGCCGCGCAAACCTACACTTCACCTGCGTGATGATCGGCGAAAATCTTGCGCGGCGCATGTTGACGGGCGGATCGCGTCACCCGTGAGTGCGCGCGCAGATTACGAACGACCCATGGGCGCTCGACATCGGCACGTCCGCCGCATGCCGAACGCCGGGTGCAGCCCGATCCGCAGAGAGGCGGCGTCGAACCCCATCATCGTCGACCGCTGATCGCGTCACGCATGCACGTTGAACGCGCCGGAGCGGCGTGCCGGGCGCCTCATCTGCGTCATCGCTCGGACAGACGTGATGCATCCCGCGCATGCCGAGCAGATCTAAGCTCGAAGATCGCTTTATCGGCGAACAACCGCGCGGTCTGGCAGCCAACTTGCTTCGAATAGTTGCCGGCGGTTGAAATCGTGCGATCTCGTCCGTGCGCGATTGCGCGTGTTCGGCCCTCGACCGATCGCCTCCTCGCTGCTCGCGGAGTTCGCATGCCCTCATCAAGGTCGCCCCTGCTCCATCGGCGCTCGCTCCTGCAAGGTATGGCTGGTCTGGCGGTCGGTGCGCCGCTGGTCGCACGGGCCGCGGGCCTCAAGACCGTCCGCTTCAGCGAGGCCGTGCATAACCTCGGCTACATCAACCTCTATGTCGGGATTCACGCCGGGATCTTCGAGAAGAACGGCCTCGCCATGCAGGTGAGCGCCGCCGGCGGCGACACGCAGACCTTCGCGGCCGTGCTGGGCGGCTCGGCGGATTTCGCCATCGGCGATCCCACGATGGTGGTGATCTCGCGCGAGAACGGCGGCCCCGGGATGGTCGTCGGCACCGTCGTTCAGCGGGCCCACTACTTCGCGGTCTCGAAGACTGTCGAGCCCTTCACCGACCCGAAAGGCTTCAAGGGCAAGCGGATCGCCACCTCGCCGGAGCCCAACACCAACTTCAGCGTCACCAAGCGGCTCCTCGAGAGCAACGGCATGAAGCTCGGCGCCGACACGACGATCGTGCCGGTGAGCCCCGGAACCGAGATCGCCGCCATGCTCGCGGGTGCGGCCGACATCGCGGTCGCCTATCAGCCGGGCGTGGCGCAGGCGGTGGCGCAGGGCGCCAGGATCGTGTTCGATTTCTCGAACTACGTCGGACCCTTCTGCAACACCGGGATCATGGTGCTGCCCGGCACGATCCAGAAGGATCCCGAGACCGTGCAGGCTCTGGTGACGGCCTTCGAGGAGGCCGGGCGCAGGACCTACGGCGATCCCGACTACGCCAAGAAGGTCGCGCGGCTGGAATTCCCGGATCTGCCGGGCGAGGTCGTGGACGCGGCGATCGAGGCCGAGCTGAAATACAAGATTCCGGCTTCAACCGTCGTGACCGAGAAGGACGCCTGGGAAAGCCTGATGGGCATGCAGAAGTACCTCGGCAACATCAAGGGCACGCTCACCTTCGATCAGGTCGTCGACAATACCTTTGCCGACAAGGCCGCGAAGCGCGCCGGTTGACCGGCGCCCCCATGTCCGAAGGCCCCCCGCACGCCGCGACCCACCCCGCGCCTCCGCTTGCCGTCGAGCACCTCGCCAAGGCGTATCGGACGGGCGGTCGCCTCCTGCCGGTCGTCGGCGACCTCACCTTCGCGCTCGCCCGCGGAGAGATCGTGGCGATCGTCGGGCCTTCGGGCTGCGGGAAGACCACGCTGCTCAACGCCGTCTGCGGTCTGACGCCGGTGGATTCGGGCCGCATCCTCTGGAACGGCGTGCCCCTCGACCGGCGCGGACGGCCGCCGAGCGGGATCGGCTACATGCTGCAGAAGGATCTGCTGCTGCCCTGGCGCACGGCCCTCGACAACGTGAAGCTCGGGACCGAACTGCGCGGGATGCCGCGCGGGCAGGCCGACGAGCGGGCGCGGGCGCTCCTCGACCAGCTCGGCCTGCACGGGTTCGCCGGGGCCTATCCCGCGACCCTGTCGGGCGGCATGCGCCAGCGCGTGGCGCTCGCCCGCACCCTGATCAACGATCCGGACGTCCTGCTGTTCGACGAGCCCTTCGCGGCGCTCGACTTCCAGACGAAGCTGCTGATCGAGGCCGACACGGTGCGGCTCGTGCGCGAGGGGGCCAAGTCCGCCCTCCTGATCACGCACGACATCGAGGAGGCCGTCTCGATCGCCGACCGCGTCCTCGTGCTGAGCGGGCGGCCGACCGCCGTCAAAGCCAGCTACACGATCGACCTCGACTGCGCGCCCGACGACATGATCGGCGCCCGGGAGAGCGCTGGTTTCGGCGATTACGTCCGCCAGATCTGGGCCGATCTCGATATCCCACGCTCCACGCTCGGCGGTGCCGGGCGTGGCATCCGCCGCGCTGCCGCGAGGTCGTGACATGTCGGACGCCGTGACCGGACCGGCAGCCATCGCCGGAGAGAGCCACGAGGCCCCGCCGCGCGACAAGGAGCGCCTGCGCGCGGGCGTCCTCGTCCTGCTCGTGCAGATCGCGCTTCTTGCGGCCCTGCTGTCGGCCTGGGAATGGCAGACGCGCCTGAACCCGCAAGCGTCGTTCCTGTTCGGTTCGCCCTCCGCGATCGGCCGCTTCCTCTGGCAGGGTCTCGCCGACGGCACGCTCCTGCGCGACGCGGGCGTCACGGCCCTTGAGACGGGGCTTGGATTCCTGATCGGCAACGTCGTGGGGACGCTCGCTGGCCTGTCGCTCTGGTACTCGACCTTCGTCTCGCGGGTCGTCCAGCCCTTCATCGTCGCGATCGGCTCGATCCCGATCATCGCGCTCGCCCCGATCATCATCATCTGGTTCGGGACGGGCCTCGCCTCGAAGGTCGCGATGTCGACGCTGTCGGTCGTCGTGGTCGCCCTCGTGACCTCCTACAAGGGCGCGCTCGGCGTCGATCCGGACCAGATCAACCTCCTGCGGACCCTCGGCGCGCGGAAGCCGCAGATCTTCGCCAAGCTCGTCGTGCCGTCGAGCCTCGCCGACATCTTCGCCGGCCTGAAGCTGACCGTCGGCTTCGCGCTGATCGGCGCCATCGTCGGCGAGTTCATGTCGTCGTCCGTGGGGCTGGGCCACGCCATCTTCCAGGCGGGCTCCCTCTACGCGATCCCGAAGGTGTTCGCCGCGCTGGTCGGCACGATCGCGCTGGCCCTCGTCCTGACCTTCCTGGTCGGTCGGGCTGAACGGATCCTCATGCCCTGGCGGGATCATCTCTGACCCACGCCATCCCTCGCAACCAACGCCACCAGGAGCCCCGTGTGACACAGCGCATCAGCAAGCAGGGAACGATCAAGTACGCCCTCTCGGGCGACGAGCCCTTCGTCGCGACGATCGCACCGGGCGAGATCGTCTCGGTCGAGTGCGTGATCAACATCGGCGACGGGGTCATCAAGGAGCTCGGGCAGAACCTGACCGAGGCCGACGTCACCTTCCCGTTCGTGAATGGGGCGACGGGTCCGATCGAGGTCGCGGGCGCGCAACCGGGCGACATGCTGAAGGTCGAGATTCTCGACATGGAACTCGGTCCGCGCGGCTACAGCTCCCTCTGGCCCGGGCATGGCATGTTCCCGGATTGGGTGCGCCGCAAGGAATGGGGCATCCGCACCAAGGTCGTCGATGTGCAGGACGGTCATGTGGTCTGGAACGACCGGCTGCGGCTGCCGGTGAAGCCGATGGCCGGCGTCATCGGCGTCGCGCCGGTCCACGGTGCGGTCCTGACGGTCGACAACGGCACGCACGGCGGCAATCTCGACGTTCAGGAGGTCACCACCGGCAACACGGTGATGCTGCGGGTGGAGAAGCCCGGCGCGCACTTCTTCATCGGCGATTGTCACGCGCTCCAGGGCGACGGCGAAGCGGTCGGGATGGGGGCGATCGAGATCGGCGCGAACGTCACCCTGCGGGTGAGCCTCGTGCCCGCTCCGGCGCGGCTCGGCCACCCACGGATCGAGACGCCCACGCATATCTGCACGCTCGGCTGCGCCCGCCCGCTCGAGGACGCGATGCGCATCGCCTTCGCCGACATGATCTACTGGCTCGCGGACGAGTGGAACATCCCCGAGCCGGAGGGCTACCTGCTGCTCGCACAGATCGCCGAGGCGCGCTGCACGCAGATGGTCAATCCGAAATACACGTACATATGCAAAGTGCCGAAGGCGATCCTCGCGGCCTTCCAGTGACCTGAGCCGCCGCTCTGCCGACCGATGGCGGGCCCGACGAGCCGGCTGAGCCGCGCGGTTCGTCGGGCCCGCCGCTCGGCCCGAAGGTCGCGCGGCAGCGCGTCCGGCCATGGCAAAGATGTGCAGAATATTTATCCACCACTCGAAGGCGACAGGTCGCATTTATCAAAATATCTCCGTGATCTGATGAGGTCATGACCCGCCCGTCAGAACTCTGCATGGCATGCATGTTGCTCATCGAGGGGATGCTTCAGGAGTCCTCCAGCTTGTCCCGAACGTTCGACGCGACTGATCTCTCCCGCCGCACAGTTCTCGCGCTTCCTCTCGGCCTCGCGGTCGCGGCGAGCAGCGCGCGCGCCGCCGAGCCGAAACGCGGGGGCACGATGGTGATGATCGTCCATCCGGAGCCCTCGACCCTGGCCCATTACGCGGTGTCGGCGGGCAACATCCCGCCGATCGCCACGCAGGTCTATGAGGGGCTGTGCACCTACGATTGGGATCAGAACCCGCAGCCGAACCTCGCGAAGTCGTGGGAGGTCGCGCCCGACGGCAAGACCATCACGTTCAAGCTCCAGGACGGCGTGACCTTCCACAACGGCAAGCCGTTCACCAGCGCCGACGTGCAGTATTCCTTCATGGAGATCCTGAAGAAGTACAATCCGATCGCGCCGGTCATGCTGGCCGAGCTGGTGGCCGTCGACACGCCGGACCCGATGACCGCGGTGCTGCGGCTGGCTAATCCGGCGCCCTACATCATGAAGGCGCTCTCCGGGCGGGACCTGCCGATCCTGTGCCGCTCGGTGTTCGAGGGCACGGACGTCCTCCAAAACCCCAGCGCCAACAAGCCGATCGGCACCGGTCCGTTCAAGTTCACGAGCTGGGAGCGCGGCCAGTTCGTGCGCCTCGATCGCAACGAAAAGTACTGGAAGCCGGGCCTGCCGTACCTCAACCGGATCGTCGCCCGATTCATCCCGGACGCCGCCACCCGCTCGGCCGCCATGGAGGCGGGGGAGGCGCATTTCGCCGGGTACAGCGCGGTGAACTACGCCGACCTCGCGCGGATGAAGACCAACCCGATCCTCGATCTGACGACCAAGGGCTACGAGATGACGCCGGCCCAGAGCGTTCTGGAGCTGAACGGCCGTCACCCGCATCTCCAGAAAAAGGACGTGCGCCAGGCGATCGCCTACGCCATCGACCGCAAGGTCATCCTCAAGGACGTGATGTTCGGCTACGGCCTGCCCGCCACAGGCCCGCTCAGCCGCAAGTTCAAGACCGCCGGCCTCTACACCGACGACGTCCGCCAGTACGATGTGCCGGACCGGCTGGACATCGCCAACAAGCTGCTCGACGAGGCCGGCGCCCTGCGCGGCGCGGACGGGACCCGCTTCGCCCTGCACCTGGAGGTCAATTCCTTCGGCGAGCAGTGGCTGCGGCAGGCCGAGTACCTGAAGCAGGCGCTCGCCGTCGTCGGCATCGCCGTGACGCTCCGCTCGGAGGACACCGCGACCTGGCTGCGGCGCGTCTATACGAACTACGATTACGACCTGAACGAGCCGTTCCTCAGCCAGGGCGTCGACCCGGTCTACGGGCTGAACAAGCAGTTCCTCACCAGCCAGATCCGCAAGGGCGTGACCTTCGTCAACGACACCTTCTACAGCAATCCCGAGGTCGACCGCATGCTCGGCGAGGGCGCGCGCGAGCCGGATCCGGAGAAGCGCGCCGCGCTCTACAAGAAGGTCCAGCAGATCCTGGCGGAGGACAGCCCGATGATCTGGCTCATCGACGTGCAATACGTCAGCGTCTTCAACCGGCGCCTCAAGGATCACACGACCGGCCCCCTCGGAACCCAGCAAGCCTTCGAGCGGGCCTGGATGGACACGTAGTCCCGTGCGGCTCGCCCGTTTCCTCGGTTACCGGCTGCTGCTGGCGATCCCGGTGGTGCTCGGCATCGTCGTGCTCAACTTCTTCCTGATCCACCTCGCCCCCGGCGATGCGGCCTCGGTGCTGGCGGGCGAGAGCGGCGCGGCGAGTCCCGAATACATGGAGCAGCTGCGCCACAAGTTCGGCCTCGATCAGCCGCTCGCCACGCAGTTCGGCGTCTACCTGCTGAACATGCTCCACCTCGATCTCGGCTACTCGTTCCGCAACGACAGCCCGGTGGGGAGCCTGATCGTTGACCGGCTCTGGCCCACCGGGCTGCTGATGCTCACCGCCTTCGCGGCCGCGTTGCTGATCGGCACGCTGCTGGGCCTCGTGGCGGCGACCGGGCGCAATTCTTGGCGCGACGCGGTCATCTCCCTTGTCAGCCTCGTGGCCTATGCGACCCCGGGCTTCTGGCTCGGGCTGATGATGATCGTGGTCTTCGCCATCCGGCTCGGCTGGCTGCCGACCAGCGGCTACGACACGGTCGGCGCCGACAACGATGGCTGGGACGAGGTCTGGGATGTCGGCCGTCACCTCGTCATGCCGGCGGTGGCGCTCGCCCTGTTCTACCTAGCGGTCTACGCCCGGGTGATGCGCGCCTCCGTGCTGGAACAGGTCGGCATGGACTACGTCACGACCGCCCGCGCCAAGGGCCAGACCGAGGCGCGGGTGATGACCGGGCACGTCCTGCGGAACGCGCTGCTGCCGGTGGTCACCATGGCGGGCGTGCAGGCCGGCAACCTGATCGGCGGCTCGATCGTGGTCGAGACGGTGTTCGGCTGGCCGGGGGTCGGCACGCTGGCCTTCAACGCGCTCCAGTCGCGCGACCTCAACCTGCTCCTCGGCATCTTCTTCGTCTCGGCCTGCCTCGTGGTCGTGATCAACCTCGCCGTCGACCTCGTCTACGTCTGCCTCGATCCGCGGCTGGAGCTCTAGCGATGCGTACGGCCCTGGCGCGGTTCGCGCGCAACCGCCTCGCCCTCGCGGGGGCGGCGGTACTCTTCGGGCTGGTCGTCCTCGTGGCGCTCACGCCGCTCCTCTATCCCGGCGATCCGTTCGCGCTCGTCGGCCCGGCCCTCCAGCCGCCAGGCGGACAGTTTCTGCTCGGCACCGACACGCTGGGCCGGGACGTGGCCGCCGAGATCGCGTACGGCGCCCGCACCTCCCTGATCATCGGCCTCAGCGCCACCGGGGCGGCGATCCTGCTCGGGACCCTGATCGGCGGTCTCGCCGGCTACTACCGGGGCGGCGTCGAGATCGCGCTGATGCGGCTCACGGAGTTCTTTCAGACGATCCCCGCCTTCGTGCTGGCGATCCTGATCGTGGCCATCCTGTCGCCGTCGCTGTTCAGCGAGGTCGTGGCCATCGTGGCCGTCTCCTGGCCGGGCATCGCCCGGCTCGTGCGGGGCGAGTTCGTGGCGCTCGGCGGCCGCGAATTCGTGTTGGCCTGCGACGGCCTGGGGGCGGGCGACACGCGGATCATCTTCCGCCACATGCTGCCGAACTGCACCGCGGCGATCATCGCGGTCGGCACACTCCTGATCGGCACCGCGGTCCTGATCGAGGCGGGGCTCGCCTTCCTGAGCTTGAGCGATCCCAACGTGATGAGCTGGGGCCTGATCATCAGCTCGGGCCGCGCGGTCCTCCGGTCGGCATGGTGGATCTGCACCTTCCCCGGGCTGGCGATCCTGCTGACCGTCCTCGCGATCAACCTCGTCGGGGACGGCCTGAACGAGGTCCTGAACCCGAGGCTCCGAGAGCGATGAGCGACGCCGTCCTCGAGATCGAGAAGCTCACGATCACGCTGCCGCCCGGCGCGGATCGGCCCAATGCCGTCGCCGATCTGGATCTCGTCCTGCGGCCCGGCGCGGTCACATGCCTGATCGGCGAGAGCGGATCGGGCAAGTCGATGGTGGCGCGCGCGATCCTCGGGCTGCTCCCGGGACCGCGCGTGCGCGTCGCGGGCGGACGCATCCAGTTCGAGGGCGCGGATCTCGCGGCGATCACCCCGCGTCAGATGCGCAAGGTCCGGGGTGCGCGGATCGCGATGATCTTCCAGGAGCCGATGACGGCCTTGAACCCGCTCCACACGATCGGGCGGCAGATCGACGAGGTCCTGCGCATCCACACCCCGCTCGGGCGCGCCGACCGCCGGGCGCGCATCCTCGCGCTCCTCGCGAGCGTCCACCTCCCGGATCCGGGCCGGCTGCTGCGCTCCTACCCGCACCAGCTCTCGGGCGGCCAGCGCCAGCGGGCGATGATCGCCATGGCGCTGGCGCTGAATCCGCGGCTGCTCATCGCCGACGAGCCGACCACGGCGCTCGACGTCACCACGCAGGCGCAAATCCTCCACCTGATCCGCGAGCTGCAGCGCGAGCACGGCACGAGCGTCCTGTTCATCACGCACGATTTCGGCGTCGTGGCCGATATCGCCGACACGGTCGCGGTCTTGCAGAAGGGCGTCCTGGTCGAGCAGGGGCCCGCAGCTTCGGTCCTTGGGGCGCCGAAGCACCCCTACACGCGCGCCCTCATCGCCGCCGTGCCGAAGCTCGTGCCGCCGCCGCGGCGTGCCGCCAGCACCGCCCCCCTGGTGGTGGAGGCGAGACAGGTCGAGAAGACCTACGGTGCCCGCGGCCTGTTCGGCGGCCGCATCACCCGAGCCCTCGACGGCGTGGACGTTTTGCTGAGGCGGGGCGAGACCCTGGGCCTCGTCGGCGAGAGTGGCTCGGGCAAGAGCACGCTCGCACGGGCGATCACTCGGTTGATGCCCGTCGATGGCGGCGAGATCCTGCTGGCCGGACACAGCGTCGCCGAACTGACGCGCCGTCAGATGCGCCCGCACCGCCGGCGCGTGCAGATGGTGTTCCAGGATCCCTACGGCTCCCTCGATCCGCGCCAGCGCGTGGTCGACATCGTCGCCGAGGGGCCGATCATCCACGGCACCGAACCCGGGATCGCGCGGGTCCAGGCCTGCGAGATGCTGGCGCTGGTCGGCCTCGATCCCGCGGCGGCGCAGCGCTACCCGCACGAATTCAGCGGCGGCCAGCGCCAGCGGATCGGCATCGCCCGGGCTCTCGCCATGAAGCCCGAGATCCTGGTGGCCGACGAGCCGGTCTCGGCCCTGGACGTCTCCGTGCAGGCGCAGGTCCTGGCGCTGCTCGCCGACATCAAGGCGCGGCTGCACCTCAGCATGCTGTTCGTGACCCACGATCTCCGGGTCGCGCTGCAGGTCTGCGACCGCATCGCCGTGATGCGGTCCGGGCAGGTGGTTGAGGTCGCGCCGACCTCCGAGATCTTCTTCGCGCCGAAGCATCCCTACACGAAGGCGCTATTCGCCGCCGTGCCCGGCGCCCAATGGCAGGAACCGATCCCCGCATGACAGCCGCACAGCCCCTCTCGACGGACCCGTTCCTGCCCGGGCCGCGCGTGCGCGTCGCCGGATCCGCGACGGGGCCGCTCGCCGGCCTCACCTTCGCCGTCAAGGACCTGATCGACGTCGCGGACACTCCCACGGGGGGCGGAAACCCGGACTGGCCGCGCATCTACCCGACGCCGGCCCGCCATGCCGGCGTGGTGCAGACGCTGCTCGATGCGGGCGCCTCGGTCGTCGGCAAGACGGTCACCGACGAAGTCTCACTGGGAATTCTCGGCGAGAACGCCCACGACGGCACGCCGCTCAATCCCGCAGCGCCCGATCGGGTGCCCGGCGGCTCGTCCAGCGGCTCGGCCTCCGCGGTGGCCGCGGGCACCTGCGACTTCGCCCTTGGCACGGATACCGGCGGGTCCGTGCGCGTGCCGGCGAGCTTCTGCGGCCTCTACGGCATCCGGCCGACGCACGGCCGCATCGACTTTTCCGGGATCTGCGTCCAGGCGCCGAGCTCGGATACCTGCGGCTGGTTCGCCCGGGATGCGGCGACCTTCGCGCGGGTCGGCGAGGTCCTGTTTGGCCAAGCCATGCCGGACCGCCCGCCCCACACGCTGCTCGTGGCCGCAGACGCGCTCGGCTTCGCCGATGCCGCCGTGCAGGAGGCGCTGGCTCCGCAGATCGACCGCTTGGCCGCCCTGATCGGCAACCGGCGCGACGTGACCATGGCGCCGCAGGGCTTGTCCGTCTGGCAGCGGGCGCAGCGCGTCCTCCAGAGCAGCGAGGCGTGGCAGACCTTCGAACCCTGGCTCGATGCCTGCAATCCACGAATGGCCTTCTCGGTCGCCCGATCGCTGATCCAGGGCTCGATGATGATGGACGCCGAGCGCAGCGCCGCGGGCCTGATGCGGATCGAGGCTCGGGCACGTCTCGCCCAGCTTCTGCTGCCCGGCACCATCCTGTGCCTCCCGACCACCCCGTTCCCGGCACCCCTGCGCGGGCTGCCGCTCGGCGCGCTGCATCCCCTGCGCGAGCGCATCGCCTGCCTGACGAGCCACGGCGGCCTCACCGGCGTCCCGCAGGTCAATCTGCCGGGCGCACAAGTCGACGGCGCTCCGATCGGCCTGTCGATCCTCGGTGCGCGAGGAGCCGACCTCGACCTGATCCGCATCGCGGTCGCCCTGGAGGCCTGAATGGATGTGACTGTGAACCGCCCCGAGGTCGTGGCCGAGATTACCGCCCTGTTCGAGCGCTACGAGCGGGCGCTCGTCGAGAAGGACGTCGCCGTGCTCGACGCGACCTTCTGGGACAGTCCTCATACGATCCGCTACGCCCTCCATGAGAACTGCTACGGCTTTGCCGAAGTCCACGCCGCACGCGTTGCAGCCGATCCGCCGCCGGGCGGGGCCGAGGAGACGCGAATCCGGCTAGAGATTCTCACGCTTGGGAACGACTTCGCAACGGTCAATCTGGAATTCAAGCCGCGCGGCAAGGCCGGCATCGGGCGTCAAAGTCAGACTTGGATGCGCCTAACCGACAGCGGTTGGAAGGTGGTGTCAGCTCACGTGTCAATCATGCCGCCTGCGGATTGCATTTAGGCGCATCGGCGGGCTGCTTTCCTGTCAGTTTTTCTCCGAAGTAGCCATTCCGCTCACGGCCAGACGACGTCATGCCGAGTCGATAATGCGTGCAAAACCGGCCGTTCGGCTTCGCGCCCATCCCGGTCGTTCAGCCGTAAATGGGCCGGTCTGAGGAGCGGACATCTGTCGCGCAGGACCCGACACGGTCGCACTGGGCCTGCCGCCTGGCCGCGCGGGCGACCTGCGCGCATCGCGTCCGTCGGAGCGATCCGCCATCTCAGGCCGGCTCTTGCGCGGCCGGTGGCCTCCGGGACGCGTAGCCCGCGGATTGTCCCGAGAAGACTTGTGAGAGCTTGTCCATGTAGATGTAGACCACCGGCGTCGTGAACAGCGTCAGCACCTGCGACACGAGCAGCCCGCCGACGATGGCGTAGCCCAGCGGCTGCCGGAGTTCCGAGCCTGTGCCGGTGCCGAGCATCAGCGGGAGGCCGCCGAACAGCGCGCACAAGGTCGTCATCAGGATCGGCCGGAACCGCAGCAGGCAGGCCTCGTGGGCGGCCTGCTCGGCCGTCAGCCCGCGCGCGCGCTGCCCTTCCAGCGCGACGTCGATCAGCATGATGCCGTTTGTCTGTCGTCAAATGATTTGAGACGGTTTGGGGCGCTCAGGAACGGAGGCTCTGGTCCATCTGGGAGAGGTTAGGCAGCCTGTGCGTGATGGCGCAAGCGGCGATCGGCGAGGGTCTGACGCTTGATCCGTGCGCGCTCGCGCAAGATGTCCTCGCCGCGGCCGAAGTAGACGTCGGCAGGGATGAGGTTGTCGAGGCTCTCGTGAGCCCGGAGATGGTTGTAGTGCTCGACGAAGGCGGTCACACGCGCCTCCAGTTCGCCGGGCTGGTAGGCGTGTTCGAGCAGGATGCGGTTCTTGAGCGTCTGGTGCCAGCGCTCGATCTTGCCCTGGGTCTGAGGATGACGAGGCGCGCCGCGGATGTGTGTCATCCCGCGGCTGCCGAGCCAGTCGGCCAGATCGGTCGCGACGTAGCTCGACCCGTTGTCGGTCAGCAGCCTCGGGCGATGCACGACCTGCACCTGATCGAGGCCAGCGGCGGTCAGCGCCAAGTCGAGCGTGGCGATGACGTCACTGGCCTGCATCGTCGTGCACAGCTTCCACGCCACGATGTAGCGCGAGAAGTCATCGAGCACCGTCGACAGGTAGTACCAGCCCCAGCCCACCACCTTCAGGTAAGTGAAGTCCGTCTGCCAAAGCTGGTTTGGCGCGGTGGTCTTGTCGCAGAACTCGTCGGCGGCCTTGACGACGATGTAGGCCGGGCTGGTGATCAGGTCATGAGCTTTGAGCAGACGGTAGACGGTCGCCTCGGAGACGAAGTAGCGCCGCTCGTCGGTGAAGCGCACCGCCAGCTCGCGCGGGCTGAGTTCCGGCTCCTCCAGCGCGAGAGCGACGATCTGATCGCGGACCTCGGTCGGCAGACGGTTCCACACCCGGCTGGGCCGCGAGGGGCGGTCGGCCAGAGCTTCTGGGCCGCCGCGGCTGTAGGCGTCGTACCAGCGGTAGAACGTCGAGCGGGTGATGTCGAGCTTGTCCAGGGTGGCGCGCACCGGCAGGTGGGACTGCTCGGCCAGCCGGATGATCTCCAGCTTCTCGGAGGCCGGGTACCTCATGCCTCGTCGCCCCCAGCCTCGCTCATGCTTTTTTTGAGCAGGCGGTTCTCCAGGACGAGGTCGGCCACGACCTCCTTCAGCGCGCCTGCCTCACGGCGCAGGTCCTTGACCTCGTCGGTGGTCGCGGCCCGAGCCGTGTCACCGGCCAGCCGCTTCTTGCCGGCTTCCAAGAACTCCTTGGACCAGCCGTAGTACATCGAACTGGCGATGCCCTCGCGCCGGCACAGCTCGGCGATGCTGTCCTCACCACGCAGGCCTTCCAGCACGATGCGGATCTTCTCTTCGGCCGAGAACTGCCGGCGTGTGGCTCGACGGATATCCTTGATCACGGCTTCTGCCGGCCTTCGTGCCGGCCCGGACGTCTGTTTCATCTTCGCTCCTGGGGGCTACGATGAACCAGCCATCCTCCGTTCGTGAAGGCCCTCAATCTGTCTCAGGAGTGCTGACGGCGGACATGATGGCTTCGAAGGATGGTGAGCCGGCCGAGCAATCTTCTGGCTTCGCCGTACACCTCGATGACCGCCGCCAAGCTTATTACGCGACTGGCGGTAGACTGGACGGAAGCAGCCTGGGGCATTCGGCTCTCGTTATGTCGCGCGTGCATGCAACAGGGTAGGGGGCTTCACTTATCCTCCCCTAACCCTGAGCATCGGCTGATGGCATAGGCCTGGGACGTGTCCATGGATCGCAAGGATGGCATAACCGCGAGACTGCTCCGGAATGGCGGCAATCAGGCGCTTCGCATCTCTCGAGGGTCCGAGCTTTCCGGCACCAACGTGCGCACCTGCAGATTGCCGAACGGAAGTCTCGAAATCGAGTCTATGACCAAGACGAGCTGCTGGCGGCCTTCAAGGATAAGTCATCCGTCTCGGCGCAGGATTGAGTGTCCCCCGTCCACGAGCTTCCTATTGAGGCGGTAGACAAAGAGCAATTCCTGTTCGACACCAACATCATCTCCGAGATCGTGAAGTTGGGAAGGGACAGCGTCGTTCTCGGTATGTTAACCCAGACCGGCACGGCCCTGGGCGGATTGACGCCCCGAGCCTTCGCCGATCAATTCTATATTCCATAATACTGTTGTAGCGCGGTATAAAATTGAGGAAAATCTCTCCAATTATGAAGAATCGATGATATGTGTCTGATTGACAAATATTTTTCATTATTTATCTTGGATATTTTTGCTATAGATGATTTATTTATTCGAGACGAATTGGGGTGTTTCGTCGGATCTGCACTAGCTTGTATCTGCGTTTGATTTCACCACGATTTCGTCGAGAGACGCAGGTTTGAAATCCCAGGCATCCACTCCGACGTCGTAGGATCCCGGCAAGTTCGGCAGGCGACCATGGCTGTGGCCATGTAGGCACAGAGATCCACGATGCGATTTATTCCAAGCGCGCAGCGCATAGTGGAACATGACGAGCATTTGTCCAGAAATGTGGATTTCGGCGTAGTCTTGGATCGAAGACCATGGCAGCAAAAGGGTGTTTTTACGATCATGATTGCCTCGGATAAGATGGATTGATCTGCCTCTCAGTCGCCTAAAGATTTCTGCTTGCTGGTTGGGCCCGCAGCGGTGGGCGAAATCGCCGAGATGCCAGACTTCGTCACGCATCCCCACGACGGAATTCCAACGCTCCACCATCGCTTCGTCCATCTCTCCCGCATCCGCGAATGGTCGTCCGCAGAAACGAATGATGTTTGCGTGGCCGAAATGGTGATCTGCCGTGAACCATATGGTCATCACTGCCTCCCGACACTTCGCCGGCGGAACTGCCGTCGGCACCGCCGACGAAGAAAATCAGATTTTCTGATAATGCGCCAT
Organism: Methylobacterium sp. 275MFSha3.1; assembly: GCF_900108435.1. NCBI lineage: Bacteria > Pseudomonadati > Pseudomonadota > Alphaproteobacteria > Hyphomicrobiales > Methylobacteriaceae > Methylobacterium > Methylobacterium sp. 275MFSha3.1. The sequence continues at coordinate 22,840 of NZ_FNWP01000038.1, forward strand.
CTGGTCTAGCTGGGCTGTCGGCTTCCCAAATTCTGCCGACGGGCCGATGCCCAAGACCCTAAGAACCGCACGTCACCGAAGACTGATCGAACTTTTGGTCGAGGCTCGAGAGCGAGCGGGCCTCACCCAGCACCAACTCGCCGAGCGGCTTGGTCGATATCAGTCTGTCGTCGCAGCTATCGAGGGCGGCGGACGGAGGATCGACCTCGTCGAGTTTTTGGAGATTGCGGACGCGTTGGAACTCGACCCCGTGCAGGTGGTCGTGGCCGTGCGCGCGATGCCACCCCGGTAGAAAGCAACGTCGGCTTTCGGTGAGGCCACGCCAGCAAGGGAGGGACCGGATGGGGGCCTTCGAAGCAGTCAATCGTAGGTCGCGCCTGCAAGGCACCCGTCTGCCTCTGACAGCATAAGGGGGGATCTGAGTGGCATCCACGAAGCCTTCGAACAGGTTCGACTGCCGATGTGGATCGATGGCGGCAAAGGGCTACTCGGCCCAGCCGGGTCGATCGGGCAAAACGGTGGAGCTGCGGAACGAGGCGTCGGTTCAGGTGGGCTGAGTGATCGCCTCACTCAATCTTGTCTGGGCTTCACATCGTTGAAATGTCTATGCCTCGCTGATGCTGCTCTGTAATCGGCGGGGGTATGTCGCTTCGGGACCATCAGTTTTCTTGCCGGCAACCATGGCCTCGGTCGGTCAGTAGATTGACCAGGGATGGCTTCCGAGGAACCAATTCGTTGCCGAGGCCGAATGTCGCTGATATTGCGCCGAACAGCTTCCGACCCCGCGTCGCAATTAAAAGGCGAGCGGAGCACACGTACTGCCGATGCGAAGTTTCCTTGGCTGCGCAGTCCATTAGGCCGTATCGACCCTGCTTTGCTCGGTGGTAGGCCTTGCAACCGCAGCCCGGAAACTCCGACTCCAACAGCGAGTCGGGCGGTAGCCGGGCTTCCTCGTCGGTATGTCGCTCCAGTTCGGCGTGCCCCAGCATGAGCGTGTGCATGAATCGACGCCCGTCTCCCGATTATCCAGTCGTGAATGTGGGCTCGAATGCGATGTTAAGGAATTTTCTCGCCGAGTTTCTCGCGTACTTCGGAAGCGAGGGCTCGGCCCTGGTCGCAAAGACGCGTGGCGGTCATCTCCAGCGCGTCCCTTTCGGCAGTCAAAAGCGCGACGGCGCGCTTAAGACATGTTTTAAGCTCTTGATCCAGAACCTCCCGCAATCCTGCATCCCTCTGCAGCCAAGACGACAGGATGACGTCGTCAAGCGGTCCCACATACGCAAGGCGGTCGCCGAGACCATGACATAGCTCCGCCTCGGCAAGAAGCCTTGTAGCGACGGCGAGATCGGAATCCCGCGCACCTCCGGAACCGAATCCACTCGATCCGAGCACGATGCGTTCACCCGCGATGCCGGCCAGAAGCACTATCGCTTCCGCCAGGACGGAACCGCGCGTTCTATCGAAGCCGGCGTCGAGTGCGAAATGCGTGCGCCCGGCCTCGGGGCCGGCTGGCGTACGTGTGACGACAGCATCCAGCGCCTTCGAACCTGTCTCGGATTCCAGCAGCACTCCGGTGACGAGGTGCCCAGCTTCGTGCACGCAAACTCGTCTGAAGGCTGCATCCGATAAGCAGATTAAAGAGCGCAGACCGGCCTCGAGATCGGCGACCGTCAGCGGTCGGCCAGCGACGCGGGCCGACCGGCGTCCGTCTCTGACGATCTGCTCTAGTACGGCTCCAGAGGCTCCTTCAAGGCGGTCGGCGATAGAGGTCAGGTCCTCGTTCACCAGATCGCCCACGAGGTGAAACCGGAGAATGCCGATCCTTGCCGCGAGATCGGGCAGTGGGATCGCGATGTGTCGATCAAGTCTTCCCGGACGTTTGAGGGCGGCATCGACGACGTCAGGATGGTTCGTCGCACCGACGACTATCACTCCCTCTCTATCGGTCGCCCCATCGAGGCATTCCAACAAGGCGTTGACGACCTCGCGACTATAGGTGGCGTTATGGCCTTTGAGTTGCTCACGTTCTCCGAAGCTGTCGATCTCATCGATGAAGAGAATGGACGGAGCTGCAGCCTTGGCCGATGCGAAGGCTCCGTGCATCGCCTTCAGGACGTCGTTTAGGTAACCTTTAGCTTGCCATGTAGCGAGGGAATGGACGTGGACTGATACATTGCACGTGCGGCCAAGCGCCTGGGCGAAAGTGGTTTTTCCCGATCCAATTGGGCCAGATAAAAGTACCCCGCGGTCGACGTCCCGCCACCGCAGCCGGCCGGCACGAAATTCCTGCAGATCCCGCGCGAGATCGAGCCCCCACCGTCCGGCCCCGCCCAGCCCGTGCAGCTCCTCGAGGCGCGGTCCATCGACGGAACATTCGGTCGCCTCAGCAAGCTTGGCGAGGCGGAGTTCGGCAAAACGGCGCAAGCGAGCGAGGGCTCGATTGCAGCCCGCGCCCGTCCGGATCGCCGAGCCGTAGGCTGCGAGTGGGATAACGGCGAGCATTTCAGGCGGCAGCGACTTGGCAGGGATCTTCCTCATGAGGTTGCTAAATGCCGACCTCACCATACCCCAATCAGGCTCACCCAAACGTGCGTGTCCATCGATCAATCCTACGGAGCTTCCCGACAGGCGCGTACCCTCATCGATGATGAAGACGACTCTGACTTCCCGATCCCCGTCCTCCTGGAAGAGTTCGAAATCCATGACCGACGATTTGGCCGGCCGTCGCGAAACAAGGTCGACCACGCGCCAATCGGTACGCCTGCGGCACATGGTGGCTTGAAGAAGATCGCACGACGCTCTGGCAACGACGTCGGCGACTCGGGGGTCGTCAACGGAGATCGTCGCGACACCCGCGCCGCCCTTGAGCATGATCTGGAGGCCGGCACGTCGGAGAGCTCTGGCGACAAGCCCTCGGCAGATCAAGTCCGTTCCCGTTGCGTGAGGCAAGCGCTCGCGGGCTCGAAGCCCTGCAGGACCTCCTGGCGCGTTTGGCGGCGAGTTCCGGCGTGAGGTCATCGGCCATCGCCTCCGTCGGGACGTGGCAGCAGGCGATAGTAGCGCGACAATGTCCGAGCGTAGCCTCCCCTATGTTCGATCAAGAGCAGTTCGCTGGTTCGGCAGACCTGTCCGTCCGGTATCAGTGGATGACCAAGGACGATGCCTTCCAGATACGGAACAGGGGTGAGATGAACCTTCCATTCCATAAGGAGCGGCGCGTCTCGCAAGTCGTCAATCGACGGATGCTCGCCACGCGCCGCGCGCTCGAGATCCTCCGCTAGGCGACGGTACTTGGCAGCGATGCGGGCAAGTTCGGGGGAGGGGCTCTCGACTCGATGTACGATGGACATCACTCCGGTCCTCCGATGTCGCAACAGTCTTGTTCGGTTCGTCCGTTCATCCGGCCGGCACGTCGACCAGCCCAGGGTAGGCAATCTCAATCAGATTGAGGTGGCTGCGGGCATCCTTGAGCCGTCCGGCTTCCGTATCGAACTCGGAGCGATCGGCTGCCTTCACGATCCGCACACCTGCTCCGCCGCGGCGAAGGCCGTCTGCGATCCCGCCGATGACCGTTGCCCGCTTTTGGCCGTCGGTGGGCAAACCGCCGACGATGAGTACGTGCCAGTCGCGCATTCCTTCCGCGCCTTCGGCCATTCGGGATAGATCGCTTCGCCAATTCCGAGGTTTACGCAGGAATGTTCTGGGACCGGTGTCGGCATCCATGCCGTGGGCAATGTACAGGGGACAGCCGTCTGGCGGGCAAATCTCGAATAGCAGAGCCCGGTCCTCGAGCGTTCCACGCGCCACCCAGGCACCGCCAAGGCGATCTTCGATCCGGCACGCGAAGCTCTCGAAAACGTCTCCAGCCAGGATGAAATCATAGTTGCTCCGGAATGGCCGGGCCGCCTGCGGAGGCCACGGACGGAAACGTCCGATTTCGGAGGCATGACGCAGGGCGAGACGCACCACCGATGAGGGAGTGAGGACGCGATGTGCTGCGAGCGCTCGGAGCCTGTCGATCGTGTCGTCGGAGATGCCAGTCAAATCGCTGATATCGATCGACAAAACGTCGTGGATTGATCCGAACGTGCGAAGCCGAGCGCCGGACGACAGTTTTCGCGCCAGAACGGCGACCGAGCGCCCATCGCCGACGGATTGGCAGAGCCGCCGACCCGTCGGAAACTCGAATATGTTCCCTTTCCGCATGGTGTCACCCATTCGGCGGGAGATCGCGGCTCCTCGACGGTCGACCGCTATCCGGCCGCACGCCTTCGCAGATGCCGGCCGCAGGCTTCGCCGCGGTTCGGTCCGCATGGCACGGATCGCGCCGACTATATCGAGCGATGCCACGCTTCGTGACGAGCACGACACGGCGACCGATCCGTCGTGCGTCGCGCTTCACCTCGAGAAGCCGCCGCCTCAATTCCGGCTTGCGCCAGACCCGGTTCGTAGCCGCCAGGACGATGACCGATCCCTGCGTGCGTCTGAACGTGGCGTGGCTCAGACCCTCGTCGGCGAGGCGCCTATAGGACATGATGTCGTCCAAGCCTCTTGGAGTTGCGACAAGAACGTCCGATCGCGACCTTGCAACCATCTCGAGTATGCGAGCGAGATGTATTCGCTCCTTTGCGATACGGATTCGACGGCAGAGACTGTTATGAATGGCGTCGACGATTGCTTCGCCGGCATCCGTACGATGCTTCGACATGGCGCGAGCTCCGCATCCGCAAGGCGGAAGGCCGAGGTTGCCAGGCTGTAGGGGTATCGACGCATCGCGCGACGGTATGACGGCGATTGCGCGTCGTCTTCGACCTTCGTCGAAGGTATCGCCGAAGGAACGGCGTCGATCGTGCGCACCCGACTTGAAGGTCGGACGAGGATCGGGTTTTCTGGTTCAACGCCTTTCGCAGATCGCGTTCCGGCTCCGTCGACCAGTTTTTTGAGGATGCATTAGTAATGAGTCCTCGTCAAGTGTTATCGCCGCCGAAAATTGAGCCTTCTCAGATCAGAGGAGCGCGCGCCATGCTGGGCTGGACGCAGGACTGCCTTGCGGCGCGATCCGGAGTGCCTAAACGCAGTATCGCCGGCTTCGAGCTTGAAAGCAGCGGGCTGAGGCCCGACACGCTGAAGCGATTGGTTGCGTGTCTTTCGGACGCTGGGATAGCGTTTCGCAATGCGGATGACGATGAAGCGGGTATCGCGCTTCGCAGATCCGCCAGAGGTGCCAGCGCTATTCCCGTCGCGCGACCCGGATCAAGACGTGCGAAGGCTGGATCGGTTCGCGCCCGGACGCCCGCCTCAATCCCGGACACGCAAAGCTGAATCCACCTACAGGGCTACGCCGGCCCATCTGCTTGGTGCCATCGCGGTAAGCGCTCTTTGCTTATGAAAGCCGACGTCGAATCTGCGTTCATCGATGCACCTTCTGCCAACGGTTTTTACATTTAAGACGTCTAAGTTGGCAAACGTTCAAGTTGTTTGTACCGGTGGCGATCTTTTTGAGAGTACGATATTGTGTTCATCGGACGAAAAAACCCATGGGTCACCGAGAATATGCCTGAAGTGTACCGCCTGCGGATTGTGAGACCCCGGTCTGAAGCCTACGCGGCGATGGCCGCGGGTGGTAGCTGCGCGGCGCAAATATCGGCCGGTGGCCGGAACCCGTGTCGCTCGATCAGCCACGTCTCATTGTAGAGATCCCGGAACGCCAGCAGCGCGTGGCGCAGATCCTCGACCGTCTCGAAGTGCTCGACCCACAACAGGTTCTCCTTGAGGGTGCGGATGAAGCGCTCGGCGCAGCCATTCCCCTCCGGGGCGCGCACGAAGGCGGGCGAACTCGCGATGCCCAGGAACGCGAGCTCCGCCTGGAAGGCGTCCGCCATGTACTGGCTGCCGTGATCGTGCCGGACGCTCAGGCCGGAGGCGATCTCGGCCGCGAAGCCACCGAAGCGCTGCCGCACCCCTTGGCGGATCGGCTCCAGCGCCTCGAAGCGCGTAGCCCGGCGCGCCGCATGGATGCCCACGCACTCGGCCGAGCAGTGATCGATGGCCACGAACACCGCGACCTGTCCCTCGGCCGTCCAGGTGGTGGTCAGGTCGGTGCCCCACATCGTGTCGACCCGGTCCGGGATGATGGTGCCGTCGTGGTTGCGCGGACCGCGCGGCGTGCCGACCCGCGTGGGGGCCAACAGGTCGTGGGCGCGCATCAGGCGCAGCACCCGGCACTTGGAGGTGCGCACGCCCTTCATGCGCAGCCGTGCCCAGACCTTGCGATGGCCTTCGCCGTGGAAGGGGCTGTCGGCCAGGATGGCGCGGATCCGCATGAGCAGTGCGGCATCCGGCATCGCCCCGAGCGGGCCGGGCCGCCGCGCGGGATCGGACCCGGCCTCCGATCCGAGCCCCGAGCGGGGCGGTGAGAGATGCCGGTGGACTGTGGCGCGCGACACGCGCCAGATCCGGCACACCCGAGCCAGCCCTAGTGCACTGACTCAGACGGATGGTTCAGGGGATCGGCTGACGGCGGCGAGGATGTCGGTGGCGGGCTTGGTCCAGACGAAGGGTTTGGCGCGCCGGTTGTGTTCGGCGATGTAGCGTTTGATCGCCGCCTGCAGATCGACGACGCCGGTGAAGGAGCCGCGTCGCAACCGACGACGGGTGAGCGCCGAGAAGAAGCCCTCGACGGCGTTGAGCCACGAGGCCGAGGTCGGGGTGAAGTGGAAGGTCCAGCGCGGGTGTCGGGCGAGCCAGGCGCGCACCTTCGGATGTTTGTGGGTGGCGACGTTGTCGAGGATCGCGTGGATCGCCTTGTCGGGCGGGACGGTGGCCTCGATGGTGTTCAGGAACCGGATGAACTCGCCGTTCCGGTGGCGCTGCATGCAGCGGCCGAGCACGGTGCCGGCCAGGACGTCGAGGGCGGCAAACAGCGTCGTGGTGCCGTGACGGGTATAGTCGTGGGTCTGGGCGGCGGGATGGCCGGATCCGAGAGGCTGGTCGGGGCGAGTGCGCTCCAGGGCCTGGATCTGGCTTTTCTCATCGATGGACAACACCACCGCGTGGGCAGGCGGGGCCATGTAGAGGCCGACGACATCCTCGACTTTGGTGGCGAAGGCGGGGTCGCGCGAGCGCTTGAACGTGCGCAGCCGATGCGGCTGGAGGCGGTGAGCGTCCCAGATCCGCTGCACGGCGCGCAACGAAATCCCGACAGCGCGGGCCATGGCACGGCCGGTCCAATGGGTGACCTCGCCGGGCGGCTCCGAGCAGGTCAGTGCCAGCACCTCGGCCACCGTCTCGGTCGAATGGGGCGGCGTGCCGGGCGGACGCGTCTTGTCGCGCAGCAGACCTTCCACGCCCGCCTCGGCGTAGCGCCGCTGCCAGCGCCACACGGCGGGGCGGCTGACGCCCGCCCGTCGGGCGACATCCTGGACGCTCAGGCGCTCGGCTGAGAACAGGACGATGCGGGCACGTTGGATATGTTTGAGTGGGCTGGAGCGGTCGCTGGCGATCGCAGCCAACCGCGCCGCGTCGGTCGGAGGAAGGAGCACGCATACCGTCTGGGCCATGGCCCAGACTCGCACGTCTCACCGACTCTGTGAATCCTCCGTCCGCGTCACCGCACTAG